>NZ_LNHZ01000032.1:0-918 GCF_001463265.1 Citrobacter sp. 50677481 | reverse complement strand
CATCGCCGAGGTGTCGCTGTAGCCTTTGTCACCGACCTGCTGGCCGACGTTGCCCCACAGGGAGACGTTCTTCGTCAGCTGGCCTTCCACACCGGCCTTCAGCTCGCCGATATTGCGGGTGCCGTCCAGATCCACGTTGTCACCGTTCATCGACACGCCGAACTCCTTGCTGTTGTGGATCCAGTTCGCTTCCACAAACGGCTGGAAGGTGCGGTCTTTACCGTCATCCAGTTTGTTGTGGCCCTTGCCGAACAGACGCACGCCGACGCGGGTCTGCACGTTACCGTCACCGTGACCTTCCACGCGGGTGCCGTTGGCTTCGCGGTGTTCGTCCGCCTTCACGCCCATCCAGGTGACCTGCGCTTTCGGCTGGATGTACAGCGCGTTACGCTCGCTGATGTCCGCCAGCTTCCAGGTGTAGCCGGATTCCACCGACGCGGTGAAGCCTTTTGAGTCGTACTCTTCGGATTCGACGCCGCGACCGGAAACGGTGTTGTCAAACCAGCTGTACTGCGCCCAGGTATCGACATACGCGCCTTCGTGGGTGGCGTTGTCCTGCAGCCAGGTGCCGTACAGACCGACGCTGTACCCGCTGATGCGGCTGTCGGCGCGGTTGCCGTTACGCTGGTTTTCCGCCCGAGCCTTCTGGTTGGCATAGCCCGCCATCAGACCAAGGTGGAAACGGTCGGTGTTGTCGGAAGACCACTGGGCGATGTCGCCGCCAAGCTGCATCACATAGCGGTTGGCCTGCATATCCAGCTGGCCGCTGCTGTCTTTCTGCCGGGTGTGACCACCTACGTTGCGCAGCCACAGGCTGGTCACCGCTTTCTCGCCGGTCAGGGCGTCGACGTAATGGGTTTCGCCCAGGCGGTCGTGCAGACGGGTGTTAAACATCGTGTTCGCCGCCTGCAGGTTCAT
>NZ_LNHZ01000031.1:0-1340 GCF_001463265.1 Citrobacter sp. 50677481 | reverse complement strand
TATTTAATGAGATGGTCACTCCCTCCTTCCCGGTACTATGCTGAGGACAGGCTTTCATTCGGAGAACTATCATGGAAAACATTGCGCTCATTGGTATCGATCTGGGTAAAAACTCTTTCCATATTCATTGCCAGGATCGTCGCGGGAAGGCTGTTTACCGTAAAAAATTTACCCGGCCAAAGTTGATCGAATTTTTGGCGACATGCCCCGCTACAACCATCGCAATGGAAGCCTGTGGCGGTTCTCACTTTATGGCACGCAAGTTGGAAGAGTTGGGGCATTCCCCAAAGCTGATATCACCACAATTTGTCCGCCCGTTCGTTAAAAGCAATAAAAACGACTTTGTCGACGCCGAAGCTATTTGTGAAGCTGCATCGCGTCCGTCTATGCGTTTTGTGCAGCCCAGAACGGAATCTCAGCAGGCAATGCGGGCTCTGCATCGTGTCCGTGAATCCCTGGTTCAGGATAAGGTAAAAACAACCAATCAAATGCATGCTTTTCTGCTGGAATTTGGCATTAGCGTTCCCCGAGGAGCTGCCGTTATTAGCCGACTGAGTACCATTCTTGAGGATAATAGTTTGCCTCTTTACCTCAGCCAGTTATTGCTGAAATTACAACAGCATTATCACTATCTTGTTGAGCAGATTAAAGATTTGGAATCCCAGTTGAAACGAAAGTTGGACGAAGATGAGGTTGGACAGCGCTTGCTGAGCATTCCCTGCGTCGGAACACTGACAGCGAGTACTATTTCAACTGAGATTGGCGACGGGAAGCAGTACGCCAGCAGCCGTGACTTTGCGGCGGCAACAGGGCTTGTACCTCGGCAGTACAGCACGGGAGGTAGGACGACATTGCTGGGAATTAGTAAGCGAGGTAATAAAAAGATCCGAACTTTGTTGGTTCAATGTGCCAGGGTATTCATACAAAAACTGGAACACCAGTCTGGCAAATTGGCCGATTGGGTCAGGGATTTACTGTGCCGGAAAAGCAACTTTGTCGTCACTTGTGCTCTGGCAAACAAGCTGGCCAGAATAGCCTGGGCCCTAACGGCACGACAGCAAACTTATGTAGCATAACGGCAGAAATACACCGGTTTAAAGAATTACTGATCTGGTTTTGCGAATACTGATATTGATGATACTAACGGCCCACCGGCCTGTTGAGGAACCTGTAAAACGGAAAGGCTCATTGAAGCCGTATATTTTCTGGAGGTTCATCAGGCGCGGAACTCATCAAGGCGCGGGAATAAAATCCCATTCAGACGCCGGATAGATTCAAGCAAGCCAACTTGTCGTCAAAATCGGTGTTGCAAAAACGGGAGTGACCATAGATTCCGTTTT
>NZ_LNHZ01000030.1:0-3143 GCF_001463265.1 Citrobacter sp. 50677481 | reverse complement strand
CATTGCCTGGTTGCTTCATGGGCAAAAGCTTGATGCGTGGGGCTTTGTAGGTATGGGGCTCATAATTGCTGCCTTTTTGCTCGCCCGATCCCCATCGTGGAAGTCGCTGCGGAGGCCGACGCCATGGTGACGGTGTTCGGCATTCTGAATCTCACCGAGGACTCCTTCTTCGATGAGAGCCGGCGGCTAGACCCCGCCGGCGCTGTCACCGCGGCGATCGAAATGCTGCGAGTCGGATCAGACGTCGTGGATGTCGGACCGGCCGCCAGCCATCCGGACGCGAGGCCTGTATCGCCGGCCGATGAGATCAGACGTATTGCGCCGCTCTTAGACGCCCTGTCCGATCAGATGCACCGTGTTTCAATCGACAGCTTCCAACCGGAAACCCAGCGCTATGCGCTCAAGCGCGGCGTGGGCTACCTGAACGATATCCAAGGATTTCCTGACCCTGCGCTCTATCCCGATATTGCTGAGGCGGACTGCAGGCTGGTGGTTATGCACTCAGCGCAGCGGGATGGCATCGCCACCCGCACCGGTCACCTTCGACCCGAAGACGCGCTCGACGAGATTGTGCGGTTCTTCGAGGCGCGGGTTTCCGCCTTGCGACGGAGCGGGGTCGCTGCCGACCGGCTCATCCTCGATCCGGGGATGGGATTTTTCTTGAGCCCCGCACCGGAAACATCGCTGCACGTGCTGTCGAACCTTCAAAAGCTGAAGTCGGCGTTGGGGCTTCCGCTATTGGTCTCGGTGTCGCGGAAATCCTTCTTGGGCGCCACCGTTGGCCTTCCTGTAAAGGATCTGGGTCCAGCGAGCCTTGCGGCGGAACTTCACGCGATCGGCAATGGCGCTGACTACGTCCGCACCCACGCGCCTGGAGATCTGCGAAGCGCAATCACCTTCTCGGAAACCCTCGCGAAATTTCGCAGTCGCGACGCCAGAGACCGAGGGTTAGATCATGCCTAGCATTCACCTTCCGGCCGCCCGCTAAATATCTCCTTTTGGGTTGTTAATAAAACATCCAATAAGTTGACTGTGCGTGAAAAAGAAAGTTTTGTGTGATGGCGTTGAAGATCGCACCGTTAAGCTCTTATGTGGGATGGTGCAGAGCTCGACGACTACCGATAAAACGCAACCGCCGCAAACAGACAAGAAAAAGCCCCAACTGATAACAGTTGGGGCTTCAGTATTGTGATTGGTGGAGCAATAGCACCCTGAACCCAAAACCTTCTCGCTCAACCGGTAGTGGCTGATAACAACTCGTGAGGGCTATTGCGGGTTAAGCATTTAGCGATGTCTAGGGCCAGACTGGACGTCTGAACGCAAGCCGCTGATACTGTACATAACCACAGTATCAGCGGAGGATACCCATGTCGCTGGCAAGGAACGCCACGGCGAGTCAATCGCCCACTCAAACAAACGGTTACGAACGCCACCAACCCGACCAGACGCTGCTCTACCAGCTGGTTGAGCAGCACTACCCAGCCTTCAAAGCCTCACTCGAAGCCCAAGGTCAACACCTGCCTCGCTACATCCAACAAGAATTCAACGACCTCCTCCAATGTGGCCGTCTGGAGTATGGTTTCATGCGGGTTCGCTGCGAGGATTGTCATCACGAGCGTCTGGTCGCCTTCAGCTGTAAACGACGCGGCTTTTGCCCTAGCTGCGGTGCCCGCCGGATGGCCGAGAGTGCGGCGCTGCTGATAGACGAAGTCTTCCCCAAGGAGCCCATTCGCCAGTGGGTGCTCAGCTTTCCTTTCCAGCTACGCTTTTTGCTGGCTCGCCATCCCCAGCTGATGGGCCAGGTCTTGAGTATCGTCTATCGTACACTCTCAACTCATCTGATCAAAAAAGCCGGTTACACCAAAGCCTCTGCACAAACTGGCTCAGTGACTCTTATCCAACGCTTTGGCTCCGCGCTAAATCTCAATGTCCACTACCACATGCTGTTTCTCGATGGTGTCTATGCCGAAGATGACTATGGCAAGCAACGCTTCCATCGTGTCAAGGCACCCACTTACGATGAGCTGAATACGCTCGCTCACACCCTCAGCCATCGCATCGCTCGCTGCATGGAAAAGCGTGGGATTTTGGAGCGTGATGCCGAGAATACGTGGTTGACACTGGAAGAGGGCGAAGACGATACGCTGACTCAATTACATGGTGCTTCGGTTACGTATCGCATTGCCGTCGGCCCCCAGCAAGGGCGCAAAGTCTTCACCCTGCAAACCTTGCCAGGGCGTGAGGATAAAGCCGACTCAAGCAGTCGAGTAGCCAACCATGCTGGTTTCTCGCTACACGCCGGTGTGATGGCCGAAGCGCATCAGCGGGATAAGCTTGAGCGCTTGTGTCGCTACATTAGTCGGCCAGCGGTTTCAGAAAAACGTCTGGCATTAACCGCCAATGGGCAGGTGCGTTACGAGCTCAAAACTCCGTACCGCAATGGCACCACCCATGTGATCTTCGAGCCGCTGGACTTCATCGCCAAACTCGCTGCGTTGGTACCTAAGCCGCGAGTCAACCTCACACGCTTCCACGGCGTCTTTGCACCGAACAGCAAACACCGAGTTCAAGTAACACCCGCCAAGCGGGGCAAGAAGCCCGACAAATCGGAAGGTCTCGATACTAACTGGCGTGACAAGAGTCCTGCAGAGCGCCACCGCGCCATGACCTGGATGCAACGCCTCAAGCGAGTCTTCAATATTGATATTGAAGTCTGCGAACACTGCGGCGGTCACGTCAAAGTGATTGCCAGCATCGAAGATCCGAAGGTCATTGAGCAGATTCTCAAGCATCTGAAACAGAAAACAGCCAAGGCGAATGCCGCCAAGCAGCGTGAGCTGCCACCAGAACGAGCGCCGCCACTGACTCCCAGCCTGTTCGATCCATCACAGAGTCGTCTCTTTGACTGACGACCCCAAATCCAACACTGCTCAACACTGCCAACTTTTAAACGGGGCGGTGGGGCAGTTTGTATCTCTCGAGCTATCAGGCTAGAGATTTTACCGCCAAATCGAACCTTATTAGAGCGGTTTAGGCTGGACCGGCAGTTAAAATTGGGGCTTGAGCGGTAAACGAGTGAGGGAATTTCAGGTAAGATACTTCGGATGAGGAGCAAAAAGGTGGTTTATACTTCCTATACCCCT
>NZ_LNHZ01000029.1:0-1316 GCF_001463265.1 Citrobacter sp. 50677481 | reverse complement strand
TTCAATTAGGAGAAACGGCAAAACGAGATGTCGGAACCGGTGCAAATCAGATCCCGGATATGAACAGTTTTCGGTCCGGTCCTGGCTGGTTCGAACTGCCGTCTGGACACATCATTCAATACGGGAGTGTTGGGGTCGGAAACCCAAACGCGCAGGCATTTACGAATACCGCTAATTTCAATATTCCTTTTACCACTGATGTTTACGGGGTAATAGCAATTGCCCAGACGACAGCTTCTGCTATTGGACTGAATGTGATTTATACAACCACCAACAAGACGCTGACGGCCTTTACTGTCCGTGGCGATATCAACGAAAACGGAAGCCTCATCACTCAGAACCAGTCATTCTTTTATATAGCGTTGGGAAAATAACATGAACACATATATTTACAGCGCCTCCACGAATATGTTTTATCCACTGAAATTGAAAAGCAATTATATATCTGCTGGAACGTGGCCCGGCGACGCAGTTGATATTGAGGACGATGTGGTATCGGTTTTCAACGGAACACCACCGGAAGGAAAAATGAGGGTAGCTGGCGAAGATGGACTGCCAGCCTGGGCTGACATTCCACCGCCGACACATGAAGAACTGATTGCTGCTGCTGAACAGGTACGCCAGCAATTACTGGCTCATGCAGATGCCACCATGCTCGACTGGCGTACAGAATTAATGTTGGGTGAACTCAGCGACGCCAACAGAGCGAGGTTGTCAGCGTGGCTGGCCTATAAAAACGACGTGAAAGCGGCCGATGTGACAACCGACCCTGAGCATGTCAATTGGCCTGTCCCCCCGGAGGCGTAGGCCAGTTAATATCTGGTGCACTGGAGGTATCGACGGCTTCCAGTGCATCCAGATAATCCAGCCAAAGATTGTACTGCACCAGTTCGTCACCTTTCAGCCGACCAATCGCTGCCTTACCGGGCCATTGTTTACTATTCATATAAGCATTTGCCTGGTCGATTCTGCTCTGCTTTTCAACGTCGGCGGCTACCACTAATTCGTCCTGAGTTGGTGGTGGTATGTCCCCCCAGGCGGGAAGGCCATCATCACCCGCGATGCGTACTTTCCCTTGTAACGTTCTGTCTTCAATAAACTCCAGGTAAGCGTCATATGTTACGTCGACAACATCAGCAAGTTTCCACCCTGCTTCTTCATATTTCTCTACGTCATTTTTTGCGAAAAAACTGTTATTTAAAGCGCTATATACCATTTCCATATCAGAACCCCACCGCAAGATAAAAAACAGATTCACCAGCATCCTGGGATGCTGTCCCTGGAACGCCAGACCATGCCGTATTTATAAAAGCAAA
>NZ_LNHZ01000028.1:0-251 GCF_001463265.1 Citrobacter sp. 50677481 | reverse complement strand
GCTGAGTCGGCCTGGATGGACATGATGAAATGGGAGAAATGCGAGTTTATTGCCCCGCAGCACGAACTTAAAACCTATCCCTCATGGGTCGGCGTCGACCTTTCAAACAAAATTGATATTTGTGCAGCCGCTAAAGTCTGGCGCGCGCCGGATGGTCATGTCCATGCGGATTTTAAATTCTGGCTGCCGGAAGGACGGCTTGATAAATGTTCCCGACAGATGGCAGAGCTCTATCGTAAGTGGGCCGGGAT